>NZ_JBEOYE010000002.1:349601-367566 GCF_040296945.1 Streptomyces sp. NPDC001941
TGGTCGTGCCACCGTCCGTCGTCGTACCGCCGTCGGTCGTGGTCCCACCGTCAGTGGTCGTGCCACCGTCCGTCGTGGTCCCACCGTCGGTGGTCGTGCCACCGTCCGTCGTCGTACCGCCGTCGGTCGTGGTCCCACCGTCAGTGGTCGTGCCACCGTCCGTCGTGGTCCCACCGTCGGTGGTCGAACCGCCGTCACCCTCAGTGGCACCGGAAGCGCCGACGGTGTCGTTCTCGCCGTCCTTGATGCCGAGGCCGATCTCGGCACCGCCCTCGTTCGCCTCGGCCTTCGCGCCGATCCCGCCGATGTTGACGTCCACACCGACGGCCTGCGCCGCACCCGCCGCGGTCAGGGAAGCGCCGGCGGCGATGACCGCACCAGCGGCTATCCGCGCCACGCGCACGCGCGTCTTGTTCGTCATCTGCTGCTACCCCCAGTAGCCGAAATCGTCATTGGAGCAGCGCCCGGGGCCACGCCACTGGGGGAGAACATCTCCCGCCCCCGTTCCCGCACGCCCCAGAAATGCGCATGCCGCGCGTCAGCCTTGCCAGTTTTCAGATGAACGTCAAGGTCGTTGCGCGTGCGATGCCCCAATTGCCCGCACTCGCCTGAGCTGTGACGATGCAACTGTGACGTAAACCCGGAACTCCGGGCCCGCCAGCGCCGGTTCCCTTGTCGACAAAGCACCCCGACCGGCGAATCTCCGCTTGCGGCCGCGAATTGACCGGGCATATGACAAAGGCGCCGCCCCCTCGGAAAGGGGAACGGCGCCTCTGCTCTCGTTCGCGTACCGCTCCGGCGGCTACTTCTCCTGCTGCTTGCGCCAGCGGATGCCGGCCTCCAGGAAGCCGTCGATCTCGCCGTCGAGGACCGCCTGCGGGTTGCCGACCTCGAACTCCGTCCGGAGGTCCTTGACCATCTGGTACGGGTGCAGGACGTACGAGCGCATCTGGTTGCCCCAGGAGCTGCCGCCGTCGCCCTTGAGCGCGTCCATCTTGGCGCGCTCCTCCTGGCGCTGGCGCTCCAGGAGCTTGGCCTGGAGGACGTTCATGGCGCTGGCCTTGTTCTGGATCTGCGAGCGCTCGTTCTGGCAGGAGACCACGATGCCGGTCGGGATGTGCGTGATGCGCACCGCCGAGTCGGTCGTGTTGACGCCCTGGCCGCCGGGGCCGGAGGCGCGGTACACGTCCACGCGCAGCTCGGACTCGTCGATCTCGACGTGGTCGGACTGCTCGACGACCGGGAGGATCTCGACGCCCGCGAAGGACGTCTGGCGGCGGCCCTGGTTGTCGAAGGGCGAGATGCGCACCAGGCGGTGGGTGCCCTGCTCGACGGAGAGGGTGCCGTAGGCGTACGGCGCCTTGACGACGAAGGTCGTCGACTTGATGCCGGCCTCTTCCGCGTACGAGGTCTCGTACACCTCGGTGCCGTAGCCGTGGCGCTCGGCCCAGCGCAGGTACATGCGCTGGAGCTGCTCCGCGAAGTCGGCGGCGTCCACGCCGCCGGCCTCGGCCCGGATGTTGACGAGGGCCTCGCGCGCGTCGTACTCGCCGGACAGGAGGGTGCGGACCTCCATCTCGTCCAGCGACTTGCGCACGGACTCCAGCTCGGTCTCGGCCTCGGCGCGGGTGTCCGCGTCGTCCATCTCCTCGGCGAGCTCGAAGAGGACCCCGAGGTCGTCGATACGGCCGCGCAGCGCCTCGGCCTTGCGGACCTCGGCCTGGAGGTGCGAAAGCTTGCTCGTGATCTTCTGCGCCGCCTCCGGGTCGTCCCACAGGGACGGGGCCGCGGCCTGCTCCTCGAGCACGGCAATGTCTGCCCTCATCTGGTCGAGGTCCAGGACGGCCTCGATCGACCCCATGGTCGAGGAGAGGGACTTCAGCTCTTCGGATACATCGACGACTGCCACGGGTCCAGCGTAACGGCTGGCGGCTCCGGCGGTCCCCGGCCGGTGCGATCAAGGTGCGCTCGCACCGGCCGGGGCCGCCCCGCGGGGCTCGCAGGGCTAGCCGCCCGGGAGCGTCTCGGGGGTCAGGACGGGCGCGGGCAGCGCGTTCAGCACCGCGATCTGTCCGTTCTTGCTGAGGTTCACGTGGTCGCCCGAATCGAAATCGGTGGGCGCCGGTCCTGCCCCGAGCCTGAGGAGAGGGGCCTCGTCCGTCCCTGCGGGGTCCGGGACCGCCACGGCCGCCTCGACGTCGACGTTGTCGACATAGGGAGTCGTGAAGTCCTGCTGCTCCGTGATCCAGCTGTTCACGTTCTGCCGGTTGGCATCGACGGCCGCCGTGCAGGTGGCGTGCCCGTAGCAGGGAGTCAGCGTCGTGAACACGACCTTGAGCCCCCAGGCCCTGAGCTGGTCACGCAACGTGGTGTACGAGGCGGTGACGTCGAGGTCGTCCGCCCCCGAGAACACGTCCTTCAGGCCCGTGTGGACGACGACGGTCCGTACACCGGGCACTGACAGGACGTCCCGGTCGAGGCGGACGAGGGCCGCCGTACCCCCGGCGGGCTGGCCGTCGACTGCGAGGCGGTTGTTCTGCACCCCGGCCGCGACCACGCCGTTACCTGTGGTCGCGGGATCCTGCGGCATCCTCCAGGCCAGCCACTCCGGAAGCCGTGCCGTGCTGAGCAGTGAGGGGGTCACCGCACCGGACTGGTCGACCAGGCTGTCACCGAGCACGGCGACGGTCGAGACGCCCTCGTCCGACAGGACGTCGAAGCCCGTGAGGACGTTCGTGAACCGCCCGTACGTGACGCCGGAGGCACGGAAGGCTGAGTCGTCGCTGTCGGCCGTGTGGTCACCGGAGCCCGGCGGTGTGACGTAGATGATCGTGGAATTGCCGACCCAGCTGTGCTGGGGCAGGTACCTGATCTTTCCGGGCACGTGGAAGCTCAGCACGACTCCCTTGGAGACGTTGCCGGTCACCACGGGGTCCGAATAGACCTCACCACCCGCCGGTATGACGACCGACGTACTCCCGCCGAACGTCAGGGCGGTCGGGGTGCCGGAGGTCTTGAGCGCGGATTCGCTCGGTGCGAACGTCGTGTGGTCGATGGCCAGCGGCACCAGGTTGCGCACGTTGGAGAGACGGAACCGGATGCGGGGGCCCGTGATGCTGGGCAGAGCCAGGATCCGGAAGGTCTGGTCCTGGAAGTCGACGTTGCCGGGCGTGTTGTTGTACACGCCCTCGACCGGGGCGCCCCAGGCACCCCGCCACGCACTGCCCGCCGTGCCGGAGGATTCCACGTCCCGTACCGCCATGCCGAGGACGTGCAGCCCCGGCACTCCTGCCGTCGCCTTGCCGCTCAGGTCGGGCAGCGTGACGGACGCCACCTTGGCGCCGCGCTTCAACGGGATCGAGAACGCGTAGATCTTGGCGGTCTGTGCCTTCTGGCCGGACGGGGTGTTCACGTGCGGGAGGTAGACGACCGCCATCGGCCACGGCCCCGCCGTCCAGTCCGGCACCGAAAGGTAATACGGCGCCGGAGCCGGCTCCCCCTCGTAGGTGATCGCCCCCGTCGTCGGCCCGCAGTCCGTAGGCACGCCGTTGGTCAGCGTGCAGTCGCTGCCCGCGACGGGGGTGCCGTCGGGAACGACCGGGCTGGTGGCGTCCGCCGGGTTGCGGTCCGACAGAGTGCGGGCCTGGGTCGCCGTCGCCAGGATCACCAGGGCCTGGCCGCTCGCGCCGTTCATCCGGATCGTCTGGTTCGCGGCCATGACGTTGTCCGGGGCGCCCGAGCCGAAGGACGGCAGGGTGAAGGTCGCGCCGTTCACGGTGACCTTCTCGCCCGGCTTCCACCCGGCGGACTGGAGGTCCTGCAGGGACAGGCTGCCGCCCGCCCCGTCCGCGTCGGCCGCCGCGGGTGCGGTGTCCGAGGAGACCGCGGTGTTGTCGAAGGCAGCCTGGAGGCTGTCGAACGTCCGGGGCGCGTGTCCGGTCACGACGAACTCGTACGGGTACATCTCGGAGGAGTTGCCGGCCGCGTCGAGCGCGTACACCCAGAGCGTGTGGGTTCCGGGCGCCGACGGGTTGAGCGGGTAGCTCGCCTTGTTGCCGACCGCCGTGCGCACCTGTGAGGCGGGCGGGTTGGAGGTCGGCGGCTTCACGTCCAGGCCGAAGACGAACTTGGACGCGGTGTTGTTGGCCGAGCCGGGCGCGACGCTCGCCTCGAAGGTCTCCTCGGTGCCGGCACCGGCCCCTGGGACGTGCTCGGGGAAGCGGTTGTTCACCGATCTGACGGTGGGCATGACGGGGGCGCGCTGGTCGACGACGAAGCGGCAGACCGCCGAGTTGGCGGTGGTGTCCTTGCCGTCGCTCACCGTCACCTGCCAGGCGACCGTGCTGCCGTCGGCCAGGCTCGTGACATACGAAGCGGGAAGCTTGACCTGCACCTTCTGTCCGCTCGCCACGACGGCCGAGTCCAGGGCGAGCTTGGTCGGCTTGCCGTCGGCCCAGTAGGTGAAACGGGCGCTGAGGGCGTCCTTGTCGCGGTCGGCGACCAGGGCGGAGAGCGACGGCGGGGTGGTGGCGACCGTCTTTCCGATCACCGGGTACGGCGCGGCGGTGTCACAGCCGTAGGAGGCCGCGTTGACGGTCGCGGCCAGCGAGGCCGGGACGGCCGGCGCGTTGTTGTACGTGATGCTGACCGACGGGTTCGGCGCGAAGCGCTTGAAGTACACGCCGCTGGACTCGTTGTCGTTGACCAGGGCGAACGTCCAGCTGCCGGCCGACGCGGCGGCCGCCTTGGAGATCGCCGGCAGGACCGTGAAGCCACCGGAGGCGTAACTGCTGCAGGCGGGGCCGAACTTGTGCGAGTCCAGCTTGGTGACCAGGCCGGGACGACTGCTCCAGCTGGTGTTCTTGTTGATGCCGTTCGAGGTGTACAGCGAGACCGTGGAGGACTCGCTGCAGCTCGCCGAGTACGTCTCCTGGAGGTTGGCCACGGCGGAGACGACGTGCGTCTTCCAGATCGCGGAGGGAATCCCGATCTGGTAGTAGGCACGCTCGCGGCCGGTGGCGCAGCCGCTCCACGAGTTCAGGCCGACGCCGGGGTTGCCGTACGCCGTCGAGTCGTAGTTCCTGGCGCTCGGGCACGCCTCCTGGACCCCGGCGAAGTGCTGCTTCGCGCCGTTCGCCGGGTGCGGGTTCCAGGACGGGTCGATGTACACGGGGTAGGTGGTGCCCGCGCCCCGGAGGAGCCCGGCGTCCGGTACGAGGGTCAGCGCGGCCGCTTCGACCCGCACGCCGATCGGAGCCGACCGGGCCCCGGGCAGCGGGCCCGCCGCGTCGGAGCGGCGCAGCGGTGCGACGGCCCCGGTCCGTGCGGTCGGGCCGGGTGCGGCGGAGGCCGAGGAGTCCCACATGACCGGGCGCGGCGCGCTGAAGACGTCGCGCCCGTCGGCGGACCTGGCGTGCAGGCCGCCCGACCCGTCGCGGGAGAGCTTCAGGCCGGTCGCGCGGACGCCCAGCCTCAGGGCGGCGAGGCCCGGGGCGGCGGCCGCCCGGGCCGACTTCACGACGAGGACCTGGCTGAAGCCGCCCCAGGAGTCCGCGGTGAGGACGAGGTCCACTCCCGGGAGCACCTCGGGATAGGTGAGGGCCGAGCCGGAGGCGGTGGGCCGGGGCAGCGCCGAGGGCCAGGTCAGGCCGAGGGCCTTCGCCCCCTGCCCGAGAGTGACCAGGTCGCCCTCGCCGCCGCCGGAGAAGCTGATCCGGCCGGTGGCCGCCCGGGGGGCGAAGGACCCGTCGGTGTTCTGGCGCAGGGTGCTGTCCAGCGGCGTCCAGGCGCCGTTCCTGCGCATGCGCTGCGGCCGCACGCTGGTCGTCCAGGTGACGGTGCCCCCGGGATTGGCCGCGACCGTGTCGGTGGCGCTGGTGAGGGCGTCGACGGACGCGGGCCTTCCGGTGCTGTCGGCCCTCTTCTGGGCGGCGGCGAGCGCCTTCTCCTGGGGCGCGGTCAGCCCTGACGACCGGGTGTCCTTCATCCGCCCGAGCGGCCCCTCGGGCGGCGCGTCGCGCGGTACGGCCGCGGGCTCACCGGGCGACCCGGTCGGCGGCGGGAGCGTGCCGGCCCCCACCGTGTCGACTGCGGCCGCCACGGCGGGCATCGCGGTGGAAAGGAGTGCAGCGCAGAGCAGCGTGGCGATACGGCGTCTGCGCGCGGACGTGCTTCGGCCCCACATGCAGGACCCCCCCTGGGCATGTCGGCATTTCAACTCGGTGCGCGGACGATAGCCATTTCACGACGAAACGAACAAGTAAATATTCCGCAAAGCTGGTCACTTTTGAGATCAATGATCCGATTCGCACCTTCATTCGACCACACGCTTCGCGTACCGGTCACTACCGTCCGTGGCTCGACAAAGACGGATGAAAGTGTGTGAATCATCGACAAGATCCACCTCAACTTACGCAGTCTTTACATTCGCTTTTCCGTCTCCATAACTGCCCTACTTAAAACGCTGTTAAATTCCGCAGGCCGATATGTGGAGCTGGGGGGTTTCATGTCTGGTCGCTCTGGGGCGCGAAGGATTTTCCGCCGCCGTGGCCGATTCCGTTCGTACGCGTCATTCGTCGCCGCACTGTCCGCGCTGCTGCTGGTGGTCACCACCGCCGACCCGGCCACCGCCGCGGTCCTGCTGGGCAACGACGGGCGCAGCTACGCCGTGACTCCGGAGGGAGCCAGGCCCGTACCGGTGAAGCCGGTGCCCAAGCGGCCGGTGGCGCGGGTCGAGACGCCCGTCTGGAAGGCGACCGCGGCCCGCAGGGCCTGGCCCCGCGCCGGCGCCGCCGAGGCCTCCGCCCGGGCCGGCTCCACGCGGGCCGGCGCACTCCCCGTCTGGGTCGGGGCCCCGGTCACCCGAGCCGCGTCACGCACCGCCGCCGCTCCCGTGGACGAGGTCCGCGTCGAACTCGGCGACCGCGCCGCCGCCGACCGTGCCGGTGTCGCGGGCGTCCTGGGCTCCCTGCGCCGCACGGCCCCGGGGAACGCAGGCCGCGTCCACCTGGAGCTCGACTACCGCACGTTCGCCCAGGCGTACGGAGGCGACTGGGCGTCCCGGCTCCGGCTCGTACAGCTGCCGGCCTGTGCGCTGACGACGCCCGCCAGGCCCGCCTGCCGCACCCAGACCCCGTTGGCCTCCACCAACGACGCGAAGATCGGCCGGGTCGCGGCCGACGTGCCGGTGGCGGCCGCGAGCGGCAGCGCGGCGCAGCCCGTGGTGTTCGCGGCCGCGGCCGGTGCGAGCGGCGGGGGCGGTTCCTACGGCGCCACCTCCCTGGCCCCCTCCGGCCAGTGGTCGGCGGGCGGTTCGACCGGCGGCTTCTCCTGGTCGTACCCGATCGGCCTGCCCGACGTGCCGGGCGGCTTCAAGCCCAACGTGGGGCTGGAGTACGGCTCGCAGGGCGTGGACGGCCGCACCTCGTCCACCAACGGCCAGGCGAGCTGGATCGGCGACGGCTGGGACTACTCCCCCGGCTTCGTCGAGCGCTCCTACCCCTCCTGCTCCGACGACGTGCCCGCGGGCGGCGCCAACAGGACCTCCGACCAGTGCTGGTCCGACGACGCCACCACCCTGACACTGTCGCTCAACGGCGCGTCCAACACCCTGGTGTTCGACGACGCCTCCAAGACCTGGCACCCGCAGAACGACAACGGCGAGAAGATCGCCGTCCGCAAGGACACGGTCAACGGCGACAACGACAACGAGTACTGGGTGGTGACCACCGCCGACGGCTCCGAGTACCACTTCGGCCAGCACCGCCTTCCGGGCTGGGCCGAAGGCGGCGCGGTCACCAACTCGGCCTGGACCGTGCCGGTGTACGGCAACGACGACGGCGAGCCCTGCCACGCCGCGACCTTCGCCGCCTCCAGCTGCCAGCAGGCCTACCGCTGGAACCTGGACTACGCGGTCGACTCCCACGGCAACGCGATCAGCTACTGGTACACGCCCGAGTACGGCTACTACGGCCCCAACAACGGCATCGCACCCACGAGGTACACCCGCGCCGGGCACCTGGCCAAGATCCAGTACGGCCAGCGCGACGGCAAGGTCTACGACGCCGCCTCGCCCGCCGCCGGCCAGGTCCTCTTCGACACCACCGAGCGCTGCCTGCCGGACAAGACCTTCGACTGCGCCGAGACCAAGCGGACGGCCGCCAACAGCGCCCGCTGGCCCGACGTGCCGCTCGACCAGAACTGCGCGGCCACCGGAAGCTGTGCCAACCACGGCGCGTCCTTCTGGTCCACCCGCCGCCTGACCGGGATCCGCACCCAGGTCCTGGTCGACAAGGCGTACGACGAGGTCGACGAGTGGAAGCTCAACCACACCTTCCCGGCCACCGGTGATACCACGACGCCCACCCTGTGGCTGTCCTCGATCGAACGCGTCGGCAAGGCCGGCGGCGGGACCCTCTCGCTGCCGCTGGTGACCTTCGACGGCCAGCCGATGGCCAACCGCGTCGACGGGCTCGACGGCTACCAGCCGATCACCCGGCGCCGCATGACGACCATCACGACCGAGTCCGGCAAGGTCATCACGGTCAACTACCTGGCCGCTCAGTGCCACCGCAAAGGCACGGTCGTGCTGCCGTCCAGCCCGCAGACGAACACCATGCGCTGCTACCCGTCGTTCTGGACGCCGCCGGGCAAGGTGGAGCCGGAGCTGGACTGGTTCAACAAGTACGTCGTGAACACGGTCACCGAACAGGACCCGACCGGCAACGGCCAGCCCGTCCAGACCTCCTACCGGTACCTGGGCGACACGTACTGGGCGTTCAACGACGACCCGATGTCCAAGGCCAAGTACCGCACCTACAACCAGTGGCGGGGCTTCGGCCGGGTGGAGACCCGCACCGGCACCGCGCCCGAGAAGATCACGCTCGCCCGGACCACCTACTTCCGCGGCAAGGGCGGCGAGCTCACCAACACCGTCGGCGACGTCACCGTGACCGACGCGGAACCGCTGACGGGCCAAGTCTTCGAGTCGGAGAGCTTCGACGGCGACGGCGGCACCCGGCTGGCCTCGGCCACCACGGAGCCGTGGATAGGGCCGGTGACGGCCACCCACGCCCGGACCGAGGTCGGCCTCGGCAACCTCCAGGCACGCATCCTCAACACCAAGCGCACCCGCAACACCACCACCAAGGCGGACGGCGAGCCCCGGACGACCGAGACGGTGACCGAGTTCGACGCGGCCACGGGCCTGCCCCGGACGGTGGACGACAAGGGCGACGTGTCGACGACCACCGACGACAAGTGCTCGCGCACCTGGTACGCAAAGGACGCGACGGGCAAGGAGCTGCCCGTCCCCCGGCGCATGCAGACGGTCGCGGTCGCCTGCTCCGCCACGCCCACCTACCCGCGGGACGCGATCAGCGACGACCTGGCGTTCTTCGACGGTCACACCGACAACCTGGCCGCGCCCGGGATCGGCGACGTCACCATGGTCCAGAAGGCCGACTCGGTGGCCGAGGACGGCACCCCGCACTACGTGACGGTGCTCAAGAACACCTTCGACTCCTACGGCCGCGAGACCAGCGAGACCGACGCCCTCGGCCGCACCACGACCACCATCTTCACCCCCGCTTCCGGCACCACACCGCCGACCGTGAAGGTGACCCAGCCCAAGGTCACCGGCCAGACGGCCGGTTTCACCACCACGACCACGGCGGACCCCGAGCGCGGCCTGCCCGTGCGGACCACGGACGCCGCCGGGTACGCGACGACCAGCGCCTACGACGCCCTGGGACGGCTCACCTCCGTGTGGCGCCCCGGGTTCTCCACCAGCAACGGCCCGAACACCCGCTACACGTACTCCCTTTCGCCCACCGCGCCGTCCACCGTCAAGACCGAGTCGCTCAACGACGACGGGACCTACCGCACCTCGATCACGCTCTACGACTCGCTGCTGCGGCAGCGGGAGACCCAGGTCGAGGCGGCCGACGGCGGCAGCGTCATCAGTGACACCGTCTACGACTCGCACGGCTGGACCGTGAAGGCAGCCGGCCCGTACTACAGCAAGGACAAGCCCTCCGCCACGCTCGTCTACGCGCCGGACAACCAGGTGCCGACCCAGACGGGCACCTTCTACGACGGCGCGGGACGGGTGACCGACAGCGTCGCGTACACCCGGGCCACGGAGACCTGGCGCACCCGGACCTCCTACCCCGGCTCGGACCGCACCGATGTCGTCCCGCCGCTCGGCGCGACGCCGACCAGCGCCTTCTCCGACGCCCGCGGCAACACCACGCAGCTGTTGCGCTACCAGGGCCGCACCGCGAGCGGTCCCGCCGACTCCGTCACGTACTCCTACGACTCCTCCGGCCGCCAGACGGGCCAGGACGACGGCAAGGGGCACACCTGGAGCAGCACGTTCGACCTGCTCGGCCGCAAGACCTCGCAGACCGATCCGGACACCGGCACCTCGACGTCCAGCTACGACGCGGCCGGACAGCTGACCGGCGCGAAGGACGCGCGCAAGCGGAGCACCGGGTACGTCTACGACGAGCTGGGCCGCAGGACCGCCGCGTACGACACCACGGGCGTATCCGCGAACGGCAAGGTCACGGACGGCAAGCAACTGGCCGGGTGGACGTACGACACCCTCAAGAAGGGCCTGCCCACTTCGTCCACCAGCTACCAGGACGGCGCCGCCTACACCAGCAAGGTCATGGGGTACGACTCGCACGGATGGCCGACCGCCTCGGCGGTCGTGATCCCGGCGAGCGAGGGAAATCTCCAGGGCACCTATCTGACGCAGAACCAGTACAACCCCACCGGCACGCTCCACTCGTACACCAGCACCGCCGCCGGCTACCTCCCGCAGGAGACGTACACCTACGACTACGACCGCTTCGGCCGCGTCAAGAGCGTCGGATCCCCGACGGTCAACGCGGGCCTGAGCTGGACCCAGTTCGACGAGCCCGAGCAGTACACGCTCGGCACCTCCGGCAACTTCGCCCAGCAGACGCTGAAGTACGACGAGCAGACCCACCGCCTGAAGTCGTCCTTCGTCGTCACCGCGGCGGGTGCCAAGGTCAGCGACCGCACCACGTACGACTACCAGCCCGCGGGCAACGTCACGAAGATCCGTGACGAACTGGGCGACGGCCAGGTGGACGTGCAGTGCTTCGCCCACGACTGGGCGCAGCGCCTGGAGACGGCGTGGACGTCCACCGACGACTGCGCGCGGAAGCCGGAGGCGGGCGCGGCAACCGGCGTCGGCGGCCCGGCCGCGTACTGGCAGTCGTGGACCTACGACGCGACGGGCAACCGCGCCTCGCAGACCGACCACGACCCGGCCGGCGACGCCGCCGAGGACACCGTCTCCACGTACGCGCCCCCGGCGGCGGGCCAGGGCCCGGCACACGCGCTCGGCAAGGTCGCCAAGGACGCCCCCGGCGGGGACACCCAGGACACCGAGACGACGTACACCTACGACGACTCCGGGAACATCCTGACCCGCACCGGCCGTTCGGGCACGGACACCTTCGCCTACGACACCTCGGGCAAGCTCAAGGAGCTGTCGCGGACCGCGACGGGCACGTCCACGAAGTACGTGTACGACGCGTCCGGCAGCCTGCTGATCCGCCGGGACGCGGGCTCCACGGTCCTGTTCACCGGCGACCAGGAGCTGACCCTCAAGGACGGCGCGGACAAGGCGGAGGGCACCCGCTACGTCGGGCTCGGCGGTCAGACGGTCGCCGTGCAGTCGGCCAACGCGCAGGGCGTGAAGGTCGACTACCTGGTCTCGGACCGGCAGAACACCGGGACGCTCCAGATCGACGCGGCCACGCAGCAGGTCACGCGGCGCCAGTACAAGCCGTTCGGCGAGGTGCGCACGGCGGACGCGGGCTGGCAGGGCGCGCGGGGCTTCGTCGGCGGCCAGGAGGACAAGTCCACGGGCCTGGTCAACCTGGGGGCGCGGCAGTACGACCCGGTGGTGGGCCGGTTCCTCAACCCGGACCCGCTGATCGTGCCCGGCGAGCCGGAGACCTGGAACGCGTACGCCTACGCCGGGAACAACCCGACCACCTCCAGCGACCCCAGCGGCCTGTGCCCGGCCGACCTGTGCGGCGTCGGCACCCCGATGGGCGACGGCTCCGGACGGATCATCACGGACGGCCCGGTGGACCCGGGCGGCTCCAACCCGACGACCTGCCACCGGGGCATGTGCTCCGACGGCAACCCGGTCGGCGGGGGCAAGGACGGCCGCGGCAACATCGGCAACACCACCACCAACGCCAAGGCCCAGCAGGCCGCGGCGGAGCGCGCGGCGAAGACCGCCAGCGCGGTGGCGGCGGCGGCCAAGAAGGAACGCCAGGGCCTCGCGGACAAGCTGATCAACCTGGTCGCGGACCTGGTGGGCATCACGGACGCGGTGAACTGCTTCACCAAGGGCGACGTGATGGGCTGCTTCAACACGGCCCTGAACGCGGTCCCGTGGGGCAAGCTCGCCAAGGCGATCAAGGCCGGGTACAAGGCCTTCAAGATCTGGCGCGCCTTCCGCAAGGCCGAAGCGGCGATCAAGGACGCCGAGAACGCGCTGGAAGCCGCCCAGACGACGCTGAAGGCGGCGAGGGCCCAGGCGGAGGCCCTGGAGTCGGCGGCGGCGGCGTGCGTGCGGCACAGCTTCACGGGCGACACGAAGGTGCTGCTGTCCGACGGCACGACGAAACCGATCGCCGAGCTGCGCCCGGGCGACAAGGTGGTCTCATCCGACCCCCAGACGGAGGTCACGTCCGGCGAGCCGGTCGAGCGGCGGATCGTCACCGAGGACGACAAGGAGTTCACGGACCTGACGGTGGAGCAGCCGTCGGAGCCGGGCGCGGAGAAGACCGCCTCCAAGCTGACGACGACGTGGCACCACCCGTTCTGGGACGAGACGTCGGGGAAGTGGATCCCGGCGAAGGACCTCCACCCGGGCACGAAGCTGCGCCGCCCGGACGGCACGACGGTCACGGTCGTGGAGGCGCGGAACTACCGCGGTGCGCGGGTCACGTACGACCTGACGGTGCGGGAGCTGCATTCGTACTATGTGGTGGCGGGGGATGCGCCGGTACTGGTGCACAACTGCCCCGTTTTCCGAGGCATGAAGATAGCTGCGGACGGCATGCCAGCGGTGGGGCGAAGTGCGAAGCATCTCGGAGTTCGGATTGGCACCGATGTGCACCCGTCGGCCCGGAACACGGTGTCCCCCGGTAAGGGGGGGATGTCGGGAGCGACTACCCCAGGCGGGCTCCCGGTGCATCGACGTCCGACGTACGTTGAAAACGGCGAAGGAAAGGGCCTGGAGCTGTGGGAAATTGACGAAGCGGACCTACCGGACGGCCTAACGGCTGTTCAGGACGGCACAGACCACGTCACTACCGGGCCGTCCCATGAGATGCCACTCTCCGAGTTCGAGGGACTGCTGGAGTCCACCCGCTCTCTGTGGAAACACCGTCCCGCATAGCGGGCACACGTAACTGGCCCTACAGCACCAGAGGAGTTGAAGTGGCCTTCGCCGATCAAATGTCGGAGTGGCACGACTGGGATGTCGCAGCCCACAAG
Organism: Streptomyces sp. NPDC001941; assembly: GCF_040296945.1. Classification (NCBI taxonomy): domain Bacteria; kingdom Bacillati; phylum Actinomycetota; class Actinomycetes; order Kitasatosporales; family Streptomycetaceae; genus Streptomyces; species Streptomyces sp. NPDC001941. The sequence goes on from NZ_JBEOYE010000002.1 coordinate 363,156, forward strand.
CTCGGGGTGTCCCTGGGGATTCTCGATCCGACCATCCCGTTCATCGATTCCAAGAAGATCTTTTGGACGGATAACAGGATCGGGCGAAGCCTGCACCGGACACTGCTCCAACTCGTCGAGGCGGGTGTGCTGGAGTCCCGTGACGACGACGAGCAGTTCCGGTGGCACCACCCCGGCTTCGTCAACCTCGACGACTACTAGCGGGCCCGCCCCTACGGCTCCCCCGGCGCGCTGTTCCTGTTGTCCTGGGGCGGGGTCTCGGAGGAGTCCGAGGAGGTCGCGAGCCAGCCGCCCACGCCCACCGCCGCCGCCACCGCGACCGCCGTCACCGACAGGACCACCCGGCGGCGGCGCGTGGTGTCGGTCTTGTGGCGGGCCGAGCCGGGGCGCGGGGCGCCCGGGGTGCGGGGGGCGCGGGCCGTGCCCAGGGGGCCGCCGGAGAGTTCGTCGGGGGCCGGGACCCGCATCGAGGTGTGGGTGTCCCGGTTGGAGTCGGCGACCGAGCCGGGGACCAGCGGGCTGGCCGCGCGGCGCGGGGCGGCGGGCGGGGCGGCGGGTTCCTCGGCGTCGTACGGGACCGTGGGCTCCGTCTCCGGCTCGTCCACGTCCAGCGGCGGGAGGCCCGAGAGGAGGGGCAGCGTCTCGCGCAGCCGGGAGGCCAGTTCGGTGGCGCGCAGCCGGGAGGCCGGGGCCTTGGCCAGGCACTGGACCAGGAGCTGCCAGAGCTCGTCCGGGATGCCCGGGAGCGGGACCACCGTCTCCGTGACGTGGCGGCGCAGCACGGCGCCCGGGTGGCCGCCGCCGAACGGCGTGAAGCCGGCCAGGAGTTCGTACAGGACCGTGGCGAGCGCGTAGATGTCGACCGAGGCGCGCGGCGGCAGGCCCTCGACGATCTCCGGGGCCAGGTAGTCGGGCGTGCCGATGATCCGGGTCGCGCGGGTGCGGCGCGGGGTGTCGATCAGCTTGGCGACGCCGAAGTCGGTGAGCAGCGCGGGGTGGGCGCCGCCGGGGCCGAGCGGGCCCTCCATGTCGAGGAGGATGTTCTCGGGCTTCACGTCCCGGTGGACGATCCCCGCCGCGTGCGCCGCGGCCAGGCCGTCGGCGACGTCCGCGGCGATGGCGACGGCCGCCTCGGGTGCCAGGCGCCGCTCGCGGTCCAGGCGGGTGCGCAGGTCGGTGCCGCGCACCAGGTCCATGACGAGCGCGAGGTCGTTGCCGTCCACGACGAGGTCGCGCACGGAGACCACCCTCGGGTGGTCGAGGCCCAGCAGGGCGGTGCGCTCCTGGACGAAGCGGCCGACGAGTTCCTGGTCGGCCGCCAGGTCCTCGCGCAGCAGTTTGATCGCGACGGGGCCTTCGGGGCCCTCCCCGAGCCAGACGGTGCCCGCGCTGCCGCGGCCCAGGATCTGGTGGGCCGTGTAGCGGCTGCCGATGTTCCTTGCCAAGACTGCTCCCTCAGCGGCTGGCGATGCGTCAAAGTTACGCGGCCGAGGGCGCCCGTCTCGACTCCTGGAGGGTGATTTCCCTCCAGGAGTCGACAAACCGATAATCCCGCCGGGGTGGAGGGCCGGCCTACTGTCCGCCCGTCCCCGTCGGCTCAGGGGACCTACTGCCCGCCCGTCCCCGTCGAGTCGCCGATCTTCGAGATCCAGTCGGACACCGAGGACACCGCGTCCCCGATCGCCTGCCAGTAGCTCTTGCCCTGCGCGACCCAGTCCTGCAGCGGGGTGAGCTCCCAGATCAGCCAGCCCGCCACGAACAGCAGCACCACCGTGAACAGGCAGCCCTTCAGGCAGCCCAGGCCCGGGATGCGCATCGGGTTGGCGCTGCGCTGGCGCGGCGGACGCGGCTCGCGCGGCTCCGGCCGGCTCGGGGCGGGCCGCTGGGGCTGCTGCGGGGGCTGGGGCGCGTACCGCTGGGCCTGGGGCTGCGGGGCGTACTGCTGCTGGCCGCCCTGGTGGCCGTACTGCTGCGGCTGCTGCTGCGGCGGGTAGCCGTAGGCGGGCGGCTGGGGCTGCTGCTGCGGCTGCTGCCTGCGGCGCGGCTGCTGCGGCGGGGCCGGGGGCGGCGCCTGGCGCTGGGGGCGGCGGCGCAGCGGGTCCTGGCCCGGGTCCAGGTACTGCATCTGCGTCTGCTCGTTGCGGTCCCGGGCGGCCTGGAGCTGGGACTGCCAGGGGTGCGGGCCCTGCGGCTGCGGCGGGCCCTGCGGGACCGGCGGCATGACGGCCGTCGGGTCGGCCTGGCCGGTGCGCGGCAGCACGCTGGTGGGGTCGGCGGCGCCCGGCGCGTTCGTCGGCAGGACGCTGGTCGCGCCGTTCGGGTCGTAGGTCCCCGCGCCGTGCGGCAGCACCTGCGTCGGGTCGGCCGCGCCCGGGGTGCCCGGCACCTGCGCGGGGTCCGGGTCGGGCGTCAGCAGCGCGCCCACGCCCTCGGCCGCCTCGATCTGGGCGGGCGTGGAGTGGATGCCGATGCCGGCGGCGACGGTGCGCAGGCCGCGCGCCAGGTTCTCGGCGCTGGGCCGCCGGGCCGGGTCCTTGCTCAGGCAGCGCTCGATGACCGTCCACAGCGGGCCGGGGACGGTGGAGGGGCGCCGGGGCTCCTCGCTGAGGTGGCGGTGCAGGACCTCGAGCGCGGTGCCGCCCGCGAACGGGGGGCGGCCGGTGACCAGCTCGTACAGCAGGATGCCCGCGCCGTAGACGTCGACGGCGGAGGTCTGCGGGCGGCCCTCGGCGGACTCCGGCGCCACGTACGCGGGCGTGCCGACGAACTCGTGGGTGCGGGTCAGGCCAGGGGAGTCGGCCAGGCGCGCGATGCCGAAGTCGGTGAGCATCGGGTGCATCTGCCCGTCGCGCTCGGCGAGCAGGACGTTCGCCGGCTTGAGGTCGCGGTGCACCACGCCGTCGGCGTGGCTGGCGGCCAGCGCGTCGGCGATCTGGGCGGTCAGCAGGGCGGCGGCGACGGGCGTGAACGGCCCGTTGTCGCGGATGTAGCGGTGCAGGTCGGGGCCGTCGACCAGGTCCATCACCAGCGCGAGCAGATCGCCCTCGACCACCAGGTCGCGGGTGCGCACGATGTTGGGGTGGGTCAGTCTGAGCAGGACGGAGCGCTCGCGCAGGAAGCGCATCACCACGTCCGCGTCGTTCGCCAGCTCCTCCTTGAGGACCTTGATCGCGACGGTCTCCCCGGGCTGGCCCGGCACGGCCGCCTCGGAACCGGCGGTCTCCCGCTGGCTGGCGCGCCAGACGGTGCCCGTGGCACCGCGTCCGAGCGGCTCCTCGAGCAAGTACTTGCTGCCTACCGGCCGCACGTCATGCGCTCCCTGCTGGTCGTTCGAGACCCCTCCGCGGGGCCGGGACGGTGGCCCTGTGCACGGCCCGTGGGCGGGGCCTGGGCGCCCGGCCCAGGGGCCGGGATTTCCGATCCACTTTAGTGCCGCCGAACGGGTCGGAGGCCGCCCAGCGCGCCGGTCCTCCGCCGTCCGCGGGTTTCTCCCGGATTCACCCGGGTTCCCAGGGAAGACGCGGCGGCGGGGCCGTTGGTTGCCGCCCGGAGGTGCCCGGAAGATGTGACAGGAGATCAGGACCGGTCCCGAAGCGGGCGCAACCAGGCGTTTTCCCGGAACGGTTGTGAACAGCGTCCGGACAAGGAGTGCACAACGGGCGGCCAGAGACGGCCAATCAAGATCACTTACGGGTGACCCCCGGGCGCGCTGTCAGTGGCGGGTGCGAGGATGCTGTACACGGACGACGCGTCCGTGCCGGGTGGGGGAAAACACAGGGCCGCTCCCCTGCCGGGCACCCCGCGCAGAAGGGACCGCTCACGGCGATGCAGATCCGGCTGACCGTCCTCGCGCCGCGCACCGGACAGGGCGACCGGGGACCGGCGCGCTCCTGCGACGTGCTCGTCACGGCACCCGCCGGGACGGCGCTGGCCACCGTGGCCACCGGCCTCGCCGCCGCCGTGTCCGGCCCCGAGACCTCCGGCGCCGTCGTGCTCTACGCCGGGCGCGACCGGCTGGACCCCCAGCGCTGCTCGCTGGGCGAGCCGCCCCTGGTGGACGGCGCGGTCCTCTCCCTGCAGTCCCCCGCGGACGACGACGCCCCCGCCGACCCCTCGGCCCCCCGGCTGCACGTGGTGGCGGGCCCCGACGCGGGCGGCGTCCACCTGCTGCACGGCGGGCGGATCCGGGTCGGCCGCTCCGCCGACGCGGACGTCCCGCTGGACGACCCGGACGTGTCCCGGCTGCACTGCGCGGTGACCGTCGCCCCCGACGGCCGGGTGTCGGTCGCGGACCTCGGCTCGACGAACGGCACCAGCCTGGTCGCCGCCTGCGCCGAGGCCGGCACGGACTACCTGGACCTCACCGGGGAGCCGGAGTTCGTGGACCGGTCGTACGTCCTGCACGACGCCC